>JAVUPY010000058.1 GCA_032252755.1 Terriglobia bacterium | reverse complement strand
ATGGCGCCATGGCTACTCTGGCTCCTGCCCTCGTTTGAGGCAGGATTCTGGTCCGCCCTAATCGCGGGTAAAGTCCGTGATCGAGGGAAGACTCGAGAGCTTCTTATCTACGGAAGCCGCACTCGAACACGCCTGCCACTCATTGATGAGCAGCTCCGCAAGGCTGCGGGCACACCGACGAAGTCGCAGGCGTTCGTCGTCGAGCATCTGGTGAACTTCATTCGCTGGGCTGCCAATACCAAGGCCATCGAGCATCTGATCCTCCTTGGCATTCAGAGAAGCTGGCCCAGGCGGAAGTCCATCCGCTCGGAAGTGAGGCTCATCCTCTAACCCCAACCACAGTGCTCTGTTCTCCTTGCACGAGTGCATCGCTGCGGCGACGCCAGAGGAAGAACCCCACACATCCGAAGGAGCAAGATTCATGGTCATCACACCGTCAAACAGCGGCAACCTTGTCGCTGGCGCCGGCCTTGGCATCTTTGCCTGGGGTGCATTCCTGAAATCCGATAAGGTGCCGTGGCTCAAGCGCTTGATGACCACCAGGCGCAAGGAGTTGAGCCTCGACTGGATCAACAGGAACAAAGGCATCAGCCTGCTGGGTCTGGAGGCAGTCAATTTCAGTATCCACGGCATCCTTTCCCCGAACGCCGTCCTCTTTGCCCTCGGCAATACCGTCCTGAACATCTTCATGCTCTGGGCATACCTGCCCTTGCGCATGATGCGCGCCAAGAAGAAGAACATCCGAAACGTGCTGAAAGGAACCGCATGACCAAGCTCACACTGCTCGCTGTCCTGGGCCTGATTTACCTCTTCGTCATAAGGCTCGCCTACTTTTTCATGGCCGTCTTCATGATTCTGTTCTTCGGGATGTCTGCCTGGGAACTGATGCGGACGCCCAAACAGCCGGCAAAGAATCACTTTGCCGCGTAATTGCCTTCGAGGAGCAATACACAATGAAACCGATCTTGGGATTCCTGTTGCTTGTCGTCGTCGTTGTGCTGACCGGCGGTCTCTATCTGGCCATCCGCAAGCCGGAGCAGAAGGTGACCGACCTGGCAACGCTGAAAGGCCTGCGCATCACATTTGCCCAGCGTCTCCAGCGACTCGGCCGTTTTCTAGCCACGCTCTTCACCTTTGTCATCGCCAAGGCTGCGCACGTCACCCGTAAGGTGCGGGTCAGCCTTTCCGACAAACGAAACTCCGTCACTGAATACACGCAGGGCTAAGCGAATATCCCCGAAATGTGATCGAGCCGCGGTGCCAGCGCAAAGAAATCAAAGGAGGTCGCCGCATGTATCGAAAGTTCTCTGTAAGCCGGGATACGGCGACCGACTTCATGCGCTTGTTCGTGAACCGGCTTGCCTATGGGAAGCAAGCGACCAAACCCCTGCCAAACGGTTCCGTCCCGTACTATCTTGCCCGTGATTGGCGGACAAAGGTTCCGAAATCACTCGACCTGGATGTCTTGCGTTTGCACTTGAACGGAGACATCACCATCAATCTGTTTGCGATCAACCCGGAAACTCAACGCTCAAAATGGATTGCCGTCGACGCAGACTTTGAGGGCGCAATGCAGTCGCTGAATCAGTTGCAAACTGAACTGATGCACGATGGTGTCCAAGCGGCGCTTGAAGACTCACGGCGCGGGGGGCACCTCTGGATCTTTGGGGCTTCTCCGTTACTGGCCGCGGAGTGCCGGATCTACATCTACAACGTGGCCGCTCGGCTCAAAGTCCCCGTCAAAGGCGGCGGCCTCAAAGACGGAATCGAGGTGTTTCCGCGTCAGGACCGCCTTGAAAAGGAAGAGTACGGCAGCGCGCTCCGCGCTCCGCTGGGCGTACATCGCAAGACAAACCTCCGCTACTGGTTCCGTGCAGGCGAGCCACGACCAGAAACGCAGCTTGACTATCTCAATGGACTGCCAAAACTCACTGAGGACAGGCTCAAGGCACTTATTCATGGAATGAGGTTCCCTGAAGCGTATCAGCCAGTCGTCGCCGCTCTGCACATTCCAATCTCATTGACGGCTGGACAGTGCGAGTTCCGAATCCTTGAACACGTCCGCACCACCCGCAGTGACAGCCGCAACTGGTGGGCACGGTGCCCATCCTGCGCACAGGTTGGGCGCGACCGCACTGGCGACAACCTTTCAATCCAGATCAAGGATGCGCGCTTCTACAAGTGCTGGGCCGGTTGCTCGAAGGATGAGATTCGCGTGGCTCTTGGCCAGCCAATTCGCATGAAGCAAGCTGCATAGACATGTGAACAAACGGACCATCGACGGCCCGTTCCGATCGTTTATGGAGGAGAAGAGCATGGGTAAGTGCATCAATAAAGTCATTCTTCTGGGCCATGCCGGCAAAGATCCGGAGGCCCACATTCTGCCCAGCGGCACTCTCGTTAATATATCGCTCGCCACCAGCAACCGTTACAAGGACAATCGCGGAGAGTGGCAAGAGCGCACCGAGTGGCACAACCTGGTTGGCTATCAAAGGATCGGCGAGATCCTTCGCGACTACGTGAGGAAAGGTTCGCGAATCTTCGTCGAGGGTGAGCTTCGCACACGCTCCTGGGCGGATCGAGAAACGGGACACCAGAAATTCCGCACAGAAGTCGTTGTGCACGAGCTCAGCCTGCTGTCGCGGGTGCCGGGTACGAACAGCGTGAGCGAGCCGGAACACCAAGCCGACGGGAACGGATTCGTGGCGCAGGAATTCAGCGACGAGCACGAGATCGAGCGGTGTGAGGTTCCTTATTAGCAAGCAAAGTCGACGCGCATGAAGATTCCACACCGGAGGAGTTGAGTCATGGCAACAACGAAGTTCACTGATGCAGATCGAGAGAGGCTCTTCGCCCAACTCGAAGTGCCGTTCGATCCGGCGCAGATCAAATGGCGTGTCATGCGCACATCGAACGATGGACGCTCGGGAGTGATCCTTCCATTCGCCGATCCTCGAGCGTACTCAGACCGGCTCAACCAACTCTTTACCCCGGCCGGATGGACTCGCGAATACAGCCTTAGCGCGGTGCCGTCTTTGACCCGCGTGGATCGGGGCAAGGTTGTGGTGACGAGCAAAGTGTTGATCGCAACCGCCGTGACCATCCATCGTCTCGGCAGCCACACCGGCACCGGCGAAGAGTGGGCAGACCGGGAAAACGCAGTGACTGCCGCAGATGCACAGGCGTTCAAACGCGCTTGTAGTTGCTTTGGCCTAGGCCGCTACCTCTATGCCGTCGGCGAAACCTGGGTGAACTTGAACGGGCGTGGCGAACCGCTTGCGCTTCCTGCGCTTCCAGCGTGGGCACTTCCGCCCGGAGTGACCATGCAGCCGATAAGCGGCCAATCCGTTGATGTGCGCGGCCCCGTTGATCACAGGCTGACGGCCGAGATTGAGGGCTTCCGCAGCACGCTGGGAGTGGACATCTATGAGGAAATCCTACGGCGGGCGGGCCACAGTAAGGATGCTCGGACGATCCCGAATGCCGAGCGGCAGAAGAATGTCGTCGAGTGGATGCGGGGAGCGGCACGGGGGGTTGAGCGGCTACATGGGCTGGTCGAGGCTGACGGAGACGCCAGGTTCATCGCAGCCATGGACAAACTAAAGTTCTCTACGACCACCTGTCTTCCCAGCCTGGCGGCATTGAAGCAATTGATCGAGGAACTCGAGTCCATCAGCGGCCAGCAGGTTGCGTAGCCGGCCGCCTGGCCGCAACGAGACCAGGGAGGAGGTTCGGAGATTCTATGTGCAACGTACGGATGATTCGAACTGAGCCCGATCTCGTATCGATTCCCATCGAGAAGGCCGTCTACTGCGGCAACTGCGAGATGGTCTCGTCCTCAACCCGGCAGCGGTGCGGTCTTTGCGGGTCGGAGAGGATCGTCCGAATGGCTCCTTTGATCCCAGAGCCGTGGAACCCAGGTCCGATGCCAGCTCTTGCCATGGCCGCATAGCGCACAAGCCGCTGCAAGCCTCGATCTGTTAGTTGGCGATTGAGGCGTGAACCGAGAACCCCTCCCGGCGACATGGGCGTTTTCCGGTATCTAACCTAGGCTTACCGATTATCGTTCACATCGCCTATCTTTCCTGATCGGCCACTTATGGTGTCGCAGCCACTGCGTAAAGCTCATTCAAAACGCCTCGCGTGCAATCAAGGACCAATTGCGCCGTGTGCTGAAGATTTGCCACGTCGTGCATGATCTTGTTCCCAGCCTTTTGCACATTCCCCACATCTTTTATGGACTGGTTGCTTAGTAGCTTATTCTTATCGGCTAACTTGATCAGTTCCGCGAGTCCCTGCCGACCGCTTGTGGAGAGCTTGTCCTTGAGAGCATGCTCGACCAAGCTTCTGCAAAGCGCGATGGCAGCGGCATCGAACCCCTGCAGAAATACATCGTGTGCTTCTTGAAACAGCTGAGTCACGATGTGGTCCTTGACGTCGAGATTCACCGGCGTAAGAGCTGCTGCGCGATCGATCACGCCGTCCAGTTTCTTTACTGCCTCCTGAGCATAGTAGCGATCAAGCTTTTCGCGATAGTCGTCGAACCAGCTTTCCCCCGGATCGTCGGCAATGCTTTGCACCATCTCCGTCCATGGATTCTCGGATGAGTGGACTTTCCACAGCGCTTCGACATCTACTTTCTCAGTGCGGGTGCGTCGAAGAGCGGTGACCGCTGAGGCTACCTCCCGGGCAATCTCATGATCTTCAAGGAATGAGGTGAGTTCATCGGCAGGATGGGAGTCGATCATCTTGGATATAAGCTTCAGCGCGTCGAGCCTATCCCAATTAAGCCTATGCCTAATCTCACGCGACTCGTGTGCCAGGAGTCTCCAGCATTCTGTTTGTCGACGAAGAGACGCATTGATGTCATCTGTCAATTTCTGAATCTCTGTGCGCTCCTCAAGGGAGAGGGCCGAAAGTATTTCCTGAAGGCCGATTTCCTGCTTCTGGCGTCGCAGTTCAATCAGCTGCTCGTCATCCTCCATCACATCGAGAACCGCCTCCCGAAGGACAGCGCCGCCATCGAGATTCTCGGCCTCGGGCTGGAGCAGCCACTCAAGGTATTGGCGACCTTCTTCACTGAAGTCCCAGATACGCAGAAGCCTGTTGATCAGTTCGGAGCGATCAGACATAAGAGCCCTCTCTATTGCTGTTGGCGAGTATGAACGAATGGCATTCGGATCATCAAGTTCCGAGTTGGCTCAATCAACTTAGGTCCTTGCGTCGGCCAGTGTTCGCCGTAAAAGCGACACCCTGAGACTCAACATTTCCAATCACTCCAACCCAATCTCTGGAGACCCAGATATCTAACATCAATTCCGAAAACTTCTGTTGATGGCGGCTATAAGAATGATCACAAGCGTCCAACCAAACAGGATAAGTGTCCAGCGAAAAACTGCGAGCCACCGGTAGTTTAGACCAGGGAGCCAACGCGTCCATTGCATTTTCGGCCTACCGGGAAATTTGGTTTGAGCTGTTTTGAGAGGATCGGGCCCCCACGCATTATCATGACCGAATTTGACAACCGGGAGGATGTTTTCCAGCGCATAAACTACTGGGTTGAAAGTTGGATATGTAGTAGGAGCCTTCTTCGATTTCCTGAATTCTTCGTAAGCCTCCTTGTCAGTTGGGGCCATTGCCTTCATGCGGTGGGCGCGCCAAAAGACCAAGGAGCCAATCAGCCACGATAGCCCCATCGGCCATAAAACTCCGAGTGGCTGCTCCTCAAGAAGGTCAAACGGTAGCGTCGTAAGACGAACTAATGGGCTAGCAGCGTGAACCTGCTGACGCCGGAACTCGTAGATCACGTTTTCTGCACCAGCGGCATTCCCGTGCGCCTCTAACACTTTTGCCAACTGCATCCAGGGTTGTGGTTCGTTGATCTCTACATCGCTTTGGCGTCGTAACCACTCCATTCGGTCATCGGCGTTCAGCACGATTTCGCGTGGAAGCGATTCCTCTGCAAGCTCCCCTTCGGACGGATGCTCATGCAAAACTAGGTCACCGTATTCGAATCCGACCAAATGCAATCGGCCCTTTGATGGCCAACTCGCTCGGTCATCGTGGAGCATCCCAACGGTAGCATCACGAAGAGAGAGAGCTGGGACGCTCACTCCCTTCATCGGGACGCTCACTCCCTTAATTCCAACCCAGGTAAAGTCGCCTTTTACCTGCATCAAATCGCATGTCATAACGGAAACTGAGGCCCCATAACACGAGAGGTGACCATCAATTTGAGCGCGAAGAAGTATTACCCTGCCCGCACAGGAGAATCCCTTATTTAGGAAAACGCTGTCAAATCTTGCTTCTGTCGCAAACAGTGCGTCGTCGGTCAGCGAAAGCTTAGCACCTTGGCAGTTGAAAGGGTTACCTATTCGAGCGGCCTCAAAATGGAGTTCCCCACCGGCTTGGAGATTGTTGAGAAATACGCCGCCGGGTGCAATCAGCCCATTTGCCTCAATCATGTGATCGGTTTTGCAGTCGATGACATAAAGGGTCGGGAACTCCGCCGATGCTAGCAGGAGATCTCCCAGAAATGTGCAAGACACGAATATCAGAGGCCATGGGGCGCTGCAAAACTGCAGTTCGAGAGAAGAAGAGATTGTAGCGTTCGCAACAAAAATGCCGAGCGGGTCGATGTAGTTCGCAGCATCCCGATCTGTAATAAGCCAACGGAGAAATTCTGACCGTACCTCAGGTCGTCTTTCGGACTTTTGCGGATTTCTATGTCTGGCAGCGGAGGCCTGCAGAACTTTCTCTTCAGCATCTGTAATCGCACCGACGCGCTCAACCGCGAGCTTGCTCAGGGCCTCGATGCGTACGCGCTCAATGGGAAGACTCATTTGAGACCGCCCCCTTGTAACACAGGGCCTGACAGAAGAGCAAGGAGGCTGACCGCTTTTCTCCTTAGACCGATGGTAGCGAAAGCCTTTGTCGGCCGTTTGGGTCAATTTTGATCTGAGAGAATACGACCTGACATGATTGACCCCAAAGCCAATGGGGCGCAATGGGAATCGCCGCTTCCCCATCCTTCGCATGCAGCCAGTTTGCTATTGGTTGTCTACTGTTACGGATCAGAGTGTAACAGAGTCGATCCTCGATTTACGGCAAATCGATGCGCTCACCGAGCCCGATTACTACCCATATGTCGGCCAGTGTTCGCCGTTCTGTTTGGCATGATCCTGGGTTGACGGGAAATGCCCAACGCGCGCGTCCATCCTTGGAGCTGGAAGCTCTTAGTTGGCTCATTTTATGTGTCATTTAAAGCATATCTTTGCCGCATTGAAAGCATAATGTCGCCGCATGCGCGTGCCTAAATCATTCATTCTTCGAAAAGGCAGGGGTGGAACGGTCTGGCAGCTTAAAGCATAACTTTGCCGCGCGAACAACCTGGTGTAGAGCCCCATCAGGCGAGGAAAATCGACTTTTGGGCTATTCAAGAAAGGTGCAAAGTTCCGCTGATGCCCGCGGTAGCAATTTGAGACACAAACAACCGGAAATCACGGTCATTTAAAGCATAACGTTGCCAAACAACAAAGTTATGCTTTAAGTCACATTATGAGAAATTTCACGAGGTGAGGTGTATTCATGCGGAATGTCGCGCGCCTAAAAATGGGCTACTACCCATTACCAGAGGCCGAGGGAGTGAAGCTGCGCTCTCTGCTCTCCTTTACTGGGCCGGCTTCTGTGATCGACCCCTGCGTAGGACAAGGAACTGCGCTTCGACTCGTTACGAGCGACGCGCAGGTTCGGTGCTATGGCGTCGAACTCGACGCCGAACGCGCGCGGATCGCGAGCGCCAACGGCATCGAGACCATCCAGGGAAATTCCTTTGACGCTATTGCGCGGCCCGAATCCTTCTCGCTCCTGTACCTGAATCCGCCATATGATTCGGAGATCGGCTCCATCGCAAATCGCAGAATGGAGGCCGTGTTCCTGGAACATACCTACCGCTGGCTGGCGATGGAAGGCGTTCTCATCCTGGTGATCCCGTTCGAGCGACTGCATGACTGCGCCGGCATCCTTGCTTCCCACTTCACCCAGCTCGCTGTTCTTCGCATGACAGATGAGGAATCGGTCAAGTACCGGCAAATCGCGGTGCTTGGCCTGCGGCGCGACGTCAGAGGAACAGCCGTTGAGAACAATAAACGGCAGCTCTTGAGCGTTGGACTGTACGGCAGCTTCCTGGGATTGACTGAGTTGCAGCCAGGCGCGTGCCCGCCGTATTCCATTCCTCCGTCTGGAGAGGCGGAGCTGAGCTATCGCGGCCTTCCCTACGACTTGTTGGAAGACCTGCTACCGCAATCGGGCGCATGGAAACAGGCCGCGCCACTACTGATGCCGCATGAGGACGTTGCGACTGGCCGGCCCATCACACCGCTGCATGGCGGCCATGTCGGGCTCCTATGTACCGCGGGACTCCTGAACGGCGTCTTCGGCCAGGGTTACGACCGACACATAGCCCGATGGCGCTCGGTCAAACATGTGACGACGTTCGTAGAACAGGACGGAGACGCCGAGATCATCCATCATCGAGAGCGATGGGCCAATGAGCTGTACCTGGTCTACGCCGATGGGAGGACGCTGAAGCTCACCGAGACACCGGCGAAGAAGGAGGACGAAGCCGATGGAGAATGCACACCTGCGGTTCGGGCTGCTTGAGTACGTGCGCTTCACGGAAAAGGCATCAACCCGAATTCGCCTGCGGGTCGATCGCTATATCGGGGAAGATCGGCAGGCACATCTTCTGAGCGTGTTCGGCAATGACTCGGATGTTGGCGCAATCACGGCGGCCATTCACGAGAAGGCCGCCTTCAACTTGGCCTTTCCGGACGGTACGGTAAAGGACGTGACGCTCGGCGAACATGCCTCCTGCTATAAAGGGACAGTGACTTTGCCGGGCCGGAAACATCCTGTCCGCCACCTGCTGGCGGTGTCCCAGGAACTCCACACCAATGGGAGTGCGGGGCGGACGATCCTATTGCGATACCGGCGCGAAGAGGCGTGGGCCACGCTGGTGAGCTTCCTCGGGCTGCCTGCCGACCCAACATGGGCTGACCACGCACTGGGCATCGTCGAGGGGAAAAAGAGGATCGAAGAGATCGACGGCATCGGTTGCCAACCGGTACTGATCTCCGCGACGACTGAGGAAGTGCTTGAGTGGGTCGGAGAGGGCTTGCAATCAAAGACGCTAAGTTTTCCAGAGAAGAATGGGCCGATCATCTGGCCGAACCGTTCATGGCAACAGTTCATGAGCGTCGGAGGCTGGATAGTACACGACTGTTCGACTATTGGGATCACGGAAAAGCCGCAAATGAGTGATAGGTACGGGTTCACCTTCTCCGCTGGTCCGCCCATGTGAGAGATTGCCGCAGATACAACAGACAAACAGTTCAGAATCATCTCTCGCCCGTGCCTTCTTGAGGAGGCCTGGATCGATCTTCCCCTTAAAAACCTCGATCATGTTTTGTACTTGATCAAGAGGGACGCCCCGTTGACAGTCAGGATTTACGCATAGTTTCTTAAGTCCCGATATAGATCGGTTCGTACCTCCTCGATTTGTACGAGTCGTGCGATTCCTCATCCTGTTCCTCCTCTATTGCCGCCTATCACTTAACGGCCTCGAAGTTGTCCGCATATTCGAACTGCGGCGGAATAACGATTGTTCCTGTCCGATCGAGAAACCCGTATTTATGGCCGGCGTCTCCTTTTGTGAAGAATATTGCCATGCCGTTTGAAAAACGCCCCACCCAAGTAAATCTTGGCTCAATCACCACGTTCCCCAACTGATCCGCAAAACCATACAGCCCATCTGATTTGAACCTCACAAGTGCATCTTTCGCCATACCGTTGTCATTCTTGGAACTGTGCGACGTCTCCGATTCAGGGGTGTCAACGAAAATGCCCAACTTATTGATTAACCTCCACTGTCCCCGTGTTGTATACACTCGCGCGATTCCTTCGCGGAAATCCTCGTCCGAATAGATCGGCTCTATTACTACATCGCCCAGAACATCCGCAAAGCCGAATTCTGTTTCCCATTCTGTTCCAATTTTCTCCGTGAATCCTTGAATCCGATGGAGGTGCTCGTCTGAGTCAGGAGCATCCAAGAAATTGCCCTCGTTGTCTATCAGCCTCCACTCCTCTTGGTCCGTGTATACGCGTGCTGTTCCGTCTGCGAAATCTTCGGCTGAATCAAACTGAGGCGCAATTATGACTTCCCCTTTAGCATTGATGTATCCGAACCGGTAACTCGTATGACTGTCTTCCCAGCGAGTGTGCGGATCTCCAACCAATGCGAGGCCGCCGGCGAAATCCCCAAAACCTACAAGGCCTTTTGGCATTGGTATGGGTGTCCCGGCCCTGTCGATATAGAATCCATAATCACAGGAGCACAACTCGCATACCAGACTGGCTCGCGGGCAACTGCACGGATCGTCGTTGCAAACCCCGATACATCCAGGATGATCATGCGAACACCCCGACAATGGTGCCCGATATCTGCCTGAAACACGTGCCACATCGTCGGCAAAACCGCCGAGTTTTTCCTCCACGTCGCTACACTGGTAAATGAGAGAACCTTTGGGGTCGATTAAGCAAACTTTGCCGCCCAACTTCGCGCGCGCCATGCCCCCGTGGAAGTCAGAGGCCCAATCAAAATATGGATGAATCACAATTTCACCTGTCCGATCTATGAAACCCCATTTCTTGTCGATTTCAGCGGATGCAAGTCCTTCCGAGAATTCATTGAGACGATTGAAGCGCGGTAAGACTATGAGCTTCCCACCATAATCTATAAATCCGTATCTACCGTCGAGCTTCACGAGGCACATTCCTCCAAGGAAGTCGTTTACTTCCTCGAATTGAGGTTCAATTGCGAAGCTCCCCTCTTTTGTCAGGAAGCCCCACTTGCCGTTGTGAAGCACCGCTGCCAGGCCTTCGCTAAAATCTCGGGCCTCCTTGAAATTAGCTGGCACGACAATCTCCCAATTGCCATTAACGAAGCCCCAGCATCCCCCGAACTGTCGGCTCACTGATTCGCATGGCTTACCTGGCCCCATGTTGTAGCGAATTGTTCTGTGTTGAACTGGAACATCGGAGAATGCGGCCATCCCACAGCAGGAGTCGCGAATCTCATAGCAGAAAGGCTCGACTACGAATCTCCCGGTCTTGTCTATAAGTCCCCATTTTCCGTTCATCTTGACCTTTGCTCTCAAGGATGGCTCTGGCTTACGCGCCATGATGGCCTTCGCATCATTACCGCCACGCGCAATGAGGCTTGAGCGAGCATCTGAAAGGACGAGCGTGTCAACTGTTCGGGGAATATGCTGGAGTTCAGATTCTTCGGCCACTCTTCTTTGCCTCCTTGGCGAGAGCCTCGTATTCCCTTCTTGCGCGTGCGACTTGTTCTCGAACCGTCGCTGCCAGTTCGGCTAGCAGGTCTCGACCCTGCTGCTCGGCCGCTTCCACATCTTTCCTCAATTTCGCGATCTCGCTGGCGCGTAGCGTGGCCAACTCCTGCTCGATTGTGGCGATGTGCTTTTTCGCTTCGGCAAGCTGGCGGATGATCCGTATGAGTTCGGCTCCGATACCTTCGCCCTGGACGGATTCGCTCGACTCGCTGTATTCATCAAGAATGCGCTGGAGAGCCTCGGCGTCGCCCCGACTATATGCCTCATTCGCCTCAGCCATAAAGCGGGTGCGGCGCTGCCGCTCGGCATCGTCTTTGGCAAAATCGGGATGGATGCGCTTGGCAACTTCGCGAAAGAGAGCTCTCAGGTCCGCGGATGGCTTGAAATCCGCGGCCTTCGATGCTTCGCCGTGGGTTGCCTCGTGGGTATCGTCCGCCCGCTTCCGGGCTCGCTCCGCACGTTGACGAGCAGCATCGGAACTCTCCAACGAGGCCTCAAGCTCGGCAACACGAGCATCCAAGTCGTCCATTTCGGCGTAAAGAACTCCAACTTGGCGCAGGTAGCGACCCTCAAAGCTTTTCAGTTGAGCTCGAAAATCTGCTAGTTCCAGTTCGCGTTCCGCCATTGCGGCTCGAACGGAGGCCAACTCCTCCCGTTTGCGAAGAAGCTCCTCTTCCTCTGGTGTCAGCTTTCGGACGATCTCAAGAACCATCTTTCTTCAACTCCAGTGCTGCAAATATCGTAAGGCACCGGGAGGGCGACCAATCGACCATTTTCAGTTGAAGAGATCACTCCTTTTCCGCGAGGTCATCACCCGATGGATACCGATGTGTATTCCTATCTCCGCACGCACGCCACGGAGCTTGGCTCCCGGATTCTCGAAACCTATCCGCCATTACAGAGCACGAAGGATCCCGTTGCGCTCCCGATTGCGTCGCTTCTGCGGAAAGCGCTCCCTGCTCAGGCGCTCGCCATCACCGGCACAGCGAAGTATCTGCGCAGGGCCAAAGCAGCGCGGATCGTGGCCGAATGCGGAGCGGGGAAGACCTACATGGCGCTGGGCACAATCCATGTGATGGCGGATGGGCGGCCCAGTACC
>JAVUPY010000057.1 GCA_032252755.1 Terriglobia bacterium | reverse complement strand
GGCGTGGGCGTGCCGCTCGGCATGGTGAAGAT
The DNA here is from genome assembly GCA_032252755.1 of Terriglobia bacterium. Taxonomy (NCBI): domain Bacteria; kingdom Pseudomonadati; phylum Acidobacteriota; class Terriglobia; species Terriglobia bacterium. The sequence continues at coordinate 12,454 of JAVUPY010000057.1, read as the reverse complement.
GACCGCCGTGCCGCAGCGGACCGCGGTGAGTCACGCCTTTGGCGCGATGTCGGCGGCCTTGATCGGCATTGCGGAATATTACGTGTCGGCGCCGCGGGTTCCCAAGTTTCAGATGGCGGAAATCGGTCTCGAGGTGATTATCGGTTGCCTCACCTTTACCGGCAGCTTGATCGCCGCCGGAAAGCTTCAGGAACTTCTGCCGCAGCGGCCCATCACTTATAAAGGGCAGAACTTTGTGAGCCTGTCGGTACTCGGCGCGGCAATCGCGCTGATGGTGACGCTTGTGCTCCATCCGGAATTTACGCACCTGTTTCCGGTCATGGTCGGAGTGGCGCTGGTGTTTGGCGCCATGCTGGTCACTCCCATCGGCGGCGCGGATATGCCGACGGTGATTTCGCTGCTGAACTCCTACGCCGGATTCTCCGCGGCGCTGCTGGGCTTCGTGCTGAACAGCAAGGTGCTGGTCGTTGCCGGAGCCTTGGACGGCGCCTCCGGGTTCATCCTGTCCGTGGTTATGTGCAAGGCCATGAACCGCTCGTTCACGAACGTCCTGTTTGGCGCCTTCGGACAGGTACAGGCGGGTGCCGCCGCTGCCGCGGAAACCCGCACGGCGAAAAGCGCGAGCGCCGAAGATGCTGCTGGAATTCTGGCGGCCGCGAATTCGGTCGTGATCGTTCCCGGTTATGGCATGGCAGTCGCGCAGGCGCAGCACAAGGTTCGTGAACTCTATGACGCGCTGACCAAGCGCGGTGTCGACGTGCGTTTCGCGATTCACCCGGTCGCGGGCCGCATGCCCGGACATATGAACGTGCTCCTGGCCGAGGCGGATGTTCCATACGATCGTCTCGTGGAGATGGATGAGATCAATAGCGACCTTCCGCAAACCGATGTTGCGCTCGTCATCGGCGCCAATGATGTTACTAACCCGGCGGCTCGCACTGACTCGTCCAGCCCGATCTTTGGGATGCCCATCATCGACGTAGATAAGGCGCACACGGTGATGGTCATCAAGCGCTCGATGAGCCCGGGTTTCGCGGGCATCGATAACCCGCTCTACTACATGGACAACACCCTGATGCTGTTCGGCGACGCAAAGGCGTTCGTGGGGAATATCCTGAAAGAGTTGTCGGCAATGGGTGGGGGTGAAGCAACGGCTACGGGCAGGTGAACGCAAACGGAAGAAGAGACTTTTTCCTTCGCGTCCTCGTGGCCTTCGCAGTTAAACCAGAGTTTCCGGCCGATATCGCTCGAGCCGAAATCGCGCTGTAGCATCCGCGCATCAAAAATGTCGCTATGAAATATCGAAAGCTTGGCAAAACTAATGTTTCCGTATCAGCCATCGGACTCGGCTGCATGGGCATGTCAGAGTTCTATGGCACAACAAACGACGCAGAGTCGATCAAAACCATCCACCGTGCCCTGGAACTCGGCATCAACTTCCTCGATACCGCAGATGTTTACGGGCGTGGTCACAACGAGCAGCTTGTCGGACGCGCTATTCGCGACCGCCGCGACAAGGTGGTGCTCGCGACCAAGTTCGGCAACGTGCGTGACGAGCAGGGCAACTGGGTAGGCGTGAACGGCCGTCCCGAGTACATTCAGCAGGCCTGCGATGCCAGCCTGCGCCGCCTCGGCCTCGACCAGATAGACCTTTACTACCAGCATCGCGTCGATACCGACGTTCCGATCGAAGACACGGTCGGCGCCATGGCAAAGCTCGTCGAGCAAGGCAAGGTGAAGCACTTGGGGCTCTCCGAAGCTGCCGCCGCGACAGTTCGACGCGCAACAAAGGTGCACCGCATCGCTGCGCTGCAAACCGAGTACTCGTTCTGGACCCGCGACCCCGAGGAAAGTATTCTCCCCACCTGCCGCGAGCTGGGCATCACGTTTGTTGCGTACAGCCCGCTCGGGCGCGGGTTCCTCAGCAAGATGAGGCCCGACGATCTCGAAGCCAGCGACTATCGCCGAAACCATCCACGCTTCCAGTCCGGCAACATCGACCAGAACCTGCGCATTCGCCGCCACCTGGAAGAGATTGCCGGAGAGAAGGGAATCACGGTGTCGCAACTCGCGCTGGCATGGCTGCTTCACGAGGGCGACGACATCGTGCCGATCCCCGGGACGAAGCACGTAAAGTATCTCGAAGAGAACGCCGCCGCGGTTGACATCAGGCTGACGCGGGAAGACCTCGACCGTATCGATGAGGTCGCCCCGGTAGGCGCATTCGCTGGAGAGCGATACACGCCGGCAGCGATGGCCCGGGTAAATAAGTAAAACAATGAAGAACCGAAGATCGGGAAATCCGAAGGACAAACAGTACCCAAACTGAAGTGTTCTTCTGATTTTCCGATTAGCCAGCTCTTTCCCGTTTCGGAACGAAACTCAGTTCGCGCCTCATACACTTCTTCCCAGCAGGCGGACTGCTCCTGAAAACTATTTTTGATGCGAACCGCACTCTTCCACGAATCGGCGCATTTGCCCGAGTCGAAACTTTCGCCGCCGTTGGTGTGCTGCGTCATTTGCGGAGCGGAGTTCACGCGTAATCCGGTTGCGAAATTGCAGGACTCTCCCGATGTCTTTCTGCTGCGCTGTCCCAAGTGCTATGCCTGCAGCGGTTCCCGACTGCCGACAGAGAGCGCGCTCATAGAGTATTACTCGAACTATTACCGCAAGCCGGGGCCGAAAGTGACGCACGATTGCTCTGGGCGGTTTGGGCGCCACGTCGCGTCGTTCATCGGCGAACCGCGAAGAGACGTGGCGATCACGGATTTTGGTGGCGGCGAGGGGAGGCTGGCTTATTCCCTGGCGCAGATTCTTGCGGAGCGTGGTTGCACATCTGTGGAGATCACGGTTATCGATTACGCCGAGTGTGTCGCCACCCAAGATCCGCGAATCAGCATCAAGGCCCAGCGGCCCGGCGCGCCCATTCCGCCATCGGACGTCATCGTTGCAAGCGCTGTGCTGGAGCACCTTACGGATCCGCTGGGGTCGCTTACGCAACTGTTCGGCGCCCTGAATCGCGACGGTGTCCTGTATGTTCGGACGCCGGCAGTAGCGGGAATCCTGGAATTTGCTACGGTGCTCGGGCGGAAACTCGACTTCACTTTCCCCGCGCACATTCATGATTTCGGGCAGCGGTTTTGGGAAAACGTTCTCAACATCGTCCCTGAAGGATCGCGGTTCGAAGTTCTGCATTCCGCGCCGTCGCTGGTCGAAACCGATCTCCGCCATCACCCATGGCACACACTCGCCGCCTGCGTCGCAAAAGCTCCGTGGCGACTGCTGGGGAACAAGTACACGCTCGTTGGCGGCTGGGAAATCGTCTTCAGGCGCAAATAAAATCAGCGGCGCGAGTCGCCGGCGGCAGGTTGCCGAGGATCGGATTCTGGAACCCACGCGAAGACTCCCCAGGCAACCCGTCCAAAAAGGGCCCACAACCCTGGGCCACCCAAGCGAAATCGGGCATCAACCTTCGTACTGCCCGGAACCACCCGGAACCATGGAATTAGCTGTTCAGGCTCTGGATTTCTGTCATAATTCTCTTGCTCTGGCGTAAGATCGGCCAATCTTCAGGACGCGCGCTTCGGGACCCTAAGTCTCGGGAGTGGTCGTGTCCGTCCGCCGTACGCCATGATTAAATTTTTCTCGCGACTATTTACTCCAACAGGCAACAAGCGATTGAACGAACTGGTGGGATTCCTCCTGTTCGTCGCCGCCGTCCTCCTGTTCCTCGCGCTTGCGTCCTATAGCCCACTCGACCCCTCGTTCAATACGGCGTCGCGCGTCTCGGCATCGCAGCCGGCGCATAACTGGATCGGCATCACCGGCGCGTTGTTCAGCGACCTGATGTTCCAGTACATCGGCATCTCCATGTTCTTTGTCCCGGTGTACCTCGGGATGTTCGGCCAGCGCTGGTTCCGCTCGCGCAAGGTCGAGTCGCCGGCGGCCAAGACGCTGGGAGCGATCTCGCTCGTTGTGTTCTCCTCGGCTCTGATGGCGCTGCTCCCCTGGCACTGGAACTGGCTGCACGCGATTCCGATCGAGGGCCTGCTGGGCCGCATCGTCGGCGACGCGATGATTCACTACTTCAACGTCACCGGCGCATACATTGTTTGCCTGGCCGCAATTGCCGTCGCCCTCTATCTCTGCACGGCCTTCAGCTTCGGCGCCTTGCGCCTGTGGACCGAAACGCGCTTCTCATTCGTGTTCGCGGCGTGGGATCGCTTCCAGGATTGGCGAATCGCCCGTGCGAAGAACAAAGCCGAGCGCCTTGCGCGCAAGGAGAAAGAGAAGGCCGCGAAAGCTGCCGCCGCTCCGGTCGTCGCAGCACAGCCAACACCCATCCGCGCTCGCCAAATCGTTCCCGCTCCGCAGCCGCCGGCAAAGACCGGCATCGAGAAGATGCTGGAAGAGGAGCAGGGACCCAGTACGCCCGCGCCAATTGAAGCCCAGGCCGAGCAAGTCGCGGTCGGTACGCGTGCCGATGCCGACACTCGTCCGAAGACGGTCATGCCGAAGATGGCCGGCAGCTACAAACTGCCTTCGAGCGCGCTGCTGCATCGCGCCGATGAGCGCAGCGACTTCGACGAAGAGGAACTGAAGCGGCTCGCGCAGGTACTGACCGAGAAGTGCGCCGAATTCGGCGTGCATGGCCAGGTCACCCAAATCAACCCCGGACCGGTCGTCACCACGTTCGAATTCAAGCCAGAAGCTGGTATCAAGTACAGCCGCGTCGTCAGCCTTCAAGACGACCTTTGCCTGGCATTGAAAGCCGAAAGCGTGCTGATCGAGCGCATGGCCGGAAAATCGACCGTTGGCATCCAGGTACCGAATGAGCATCGCGAGACGATCTGGTTGCGCGAAGTTGTGGAAGCGCCGGAGTTCCTCAACAACAAATCGAAGCTGACGCTCTCGCTCGGCAAGGACATCAACGGGCGCATCCAGACCGCCGAACTGAACGCGATGCCGCACCTGCTGATTGCGGGTTCGACCGGAAGCGGCAAGTCGGTCGCGATCAACGCCTTCATCATGTCGATCCTCTACAAGGCGACGCCCGATCAGGTTCGACTGATCCTCGTGGACCCGAAGCGGCTGGAACTCGGCAACTACGAAGGCGTGCCGCACTTGTACGTACCCATCATCACCGAGCCCAAGCTGGCTTCGAACGCACTACGCAACGCCGTTCGCGAGATGGAGCGCCGCCTGAAAGTGCTCGCCGAAAAAGGCGTTCGCAACATCCTGCAGTACAACGAAACTTTCGAGGACAACGCGACGCCGAGCCTCTTCGACGACGGCACAGAGGAGAAGCCGCTGCCGTACATTGTCATCATCATCGACGAGTTGGCCGACCTGATGATGCTCGACGGCAGCAACGTCGAAGAGTCGATCACGCGCCTCGCCCAGATGGCACGCGCCGTCGGCATCCACCTGGTGCTGGCGACGCAGCGGCCTTCGGTGGACGTCATCACTGGTCTGATAAAAGCCAACTTCCCGTCACGCATGTCGTTCCGTGTGGCGACCAAGATCGATTCCCGAACGATTCTCGACGCCAATGGCGCCGAAGCCCTGCTGGGCCGCGGCGACATGCTCTACCTGCCGAACGGATCGTCGCGCCTGCATCGGGTGCACGCGCCGTTCGTCACCGAAAAAGAAATCGCAGCGGTCGTCGAGTTCTGGAAGAAACAGTCGGTCGCGCAGTACGACGAAGAGTTCCTCAAGGCGCCGAAAGAGGAAGGCAACAGCGTCCGCGGCGAAGCCGGCGAAGGAACGGACGGCGGCGATGGCGAGGAAGGCGACGAGCTTTACCAGGACGCAGTTCGCGTCGTGCTGGAGAGCGGCAAAGCCAGCACCTCGCTGCTGCAGCGTCGCCTGCGCATCGGCTACGGCCGCGCTGCGCACCTCATCGATCTGATGGAGCAGGACGGCATCGTTGGCGCCGCCGACGGGCCTCGCCCGCGTGAGGTGCTTAAGAGGCCGGATTGGCTGGCGGAGGTTGAGGACAGCCTGCGGTAGCGAGATCCGAAACAGGATTTGCCGTGCGAAGCACGTGCCCGGAATGATTTCTCGATATAACAACCTCAAGAAGATCTTGCGCCCAGAAATATCCTCACGCAGTGAGCGTGGACTTTTAAGCTAAATCCAAGAAAGTGCTGTCTTTTCGTCTTTCGAGTCGTCTATCCACAGGGGGCTGCGGAACTTTCCTTCCCGTGCCACCGTAAAGATTCTTATGAGGGCGCTGTTCGACACTTTTGGCCAGATTTTCCGTACGCTTTGGGCGCACAAGCTGCGCTCGTTTCTAACCATGTTCGGAATTGCCTGGGGCGTCGGCTCGCTTCTGTTGCTGGTTGGCCTCGGCGAAGGCTTTCGCACCGGCAATCGCCGTCAGTTGGATCAGATCGGCGAGAACATCATGTTCATCTTTCCGGCGCGTGCCCCTGCCATCGAGGGCAATCAGAACAGCGGCCGTGAATACAAGCTCACTTACCAGGATTACCGCGACATTGTGCGCGAGTGTCCGGACGTGCAGCAGGCCGTGCCTGCTCTTTCCCGCCAGGATTTGCGCGCGGTCAGCGAATACAATAGCGCCAACGGCCAGGTCATCGGCGCCGAACCGCAATTCCGTGGCATCCGGTATCTTCCGCTGAAGCAGGGCCGCTGGTTGAGCACGCAAGATGAAGGCGATCGCCGGAATGTCGCGGTGCTCGGCAGTGAAGTTGCGAAGAACCTTTATCCCGGCCACCCGGCGCTCGGAACCTTCATGCTCCTGAACGGGATGCGTTTCGAGGTCATCGGCGTCCTCGACCAGGTCGGCCGAGGCGATAACAACTCGACGAATCAGCGCATTTATATTCCGTACTCCACGATGTCGACGTATTTCCCGCTCAAAGAGGACGGCGAAATTGGAGCGCTTTCGTGGATCAACTACACCCCGCGCACGCGGGACTCCCATATTCTTGCGCGTAACGAAGTGCGACGTGTCATCGCTCGCAATCACGGCTTCGATTACCACAACGACGATGCCTTCGAAGAGTGGGACACGATCCGCTCGGCGCAGATGGTTGGCAAGATATTTGACGCAATGAATATGTTCCTCGGCAGCGTGGGCCTGGTGACGCTTGCGCTCGGAGCGATCGGCATCATCAACATCATGCTGGTCTCGGTCAGCGAGCGCACGCGCGAAATCGGGCTGAGGAAAGCCCTGGGCGCCACGAATCGAAGCATCCTGTTCCAGTTCTTTATGGAAGGCGTGCTGCTCACCCTGGTCAGCGGTGGTGTCGGCATGGGTTTCGCCGCCGGACTGATGGCCGCGCTGGGAACGCTACCATCACCGCCGGGATTTGATACACCCAAACTGGTGGCTTCATCGGCCACGCTGGCGATCGCGAGCCTCTCATGTGCGGGGATCGTGGCTGGCATTTACCCGGCGCGCAAAGCCGCGATGCTGACGCCGGTAGACGCGTTGAGGTCGGAGTGATATGAACAACGACCTGATCCAGCAGTCTTATGCCGCGCTTCGGTACAACCGTCGCCGCACCGCGCTCACCATGCTCGGCATGGCGTGGGGAATCGCCACGGTCGTCCTCCTGTTGGCATACGGAAACGGCTTCGGCCGCGCCATCGAGACAATCTTCGCCAGTTTCGGTTCTCACGTTTTTGGTGTGTTTCCCGGCCGAACCTCAATGCAGGCTGGCGGCAATAAGGCCGGCACTCAAATTCGATTCACGGTCGACGACGTCGAGAGGATCGCCGAGAACGTTCCACAGATAACTCGGATCACCCCCGAGGTCAACAAGCAGTCCAGCGTGCAGTATGACAACCGCACCTACAGCTTCCTCGTCCAGGGCGATTACCCGAATGTGCAGCATATCCGCAACCAGGAGGCCGAGTTCGGCCGTTTCTACAACGAGGAAGACCTGATTCAGAAAGCCCGCGTGGCCGTAATCGGCTCTGAGGCCAAGGACAAATTGTTCTCCGGTAAATGGGCGGTCGGGGAAACCATCCGCATCAACGGGCTCTCCTTCGAAGTCATTGGAGTGGCCAAGCCGAAGATGCAGGAGGGCGACAACGACATCAATCGCCTCATCTACGTGCCGTTCACGACCATGAGCGACCTCACCGATCCGCATTACCTAGACGCCATGTGGATCGAGTTCGAAGGGGACAATTACGACCAGATCGAAAAGCAGATACGCACCGTGCTCGCACAGCACTACAACTTCAGACCGGAAGACCGGCGCGCTGTGTGGGTTTTCAGCGCCATGCGCCAGCTTTATCAGTTCCGAATCATCACCATGGGATTGCAGGTGCTGCTGGCATTCATCGGAACCCTGACGCTCGGTATCGGCGGCGTCGGCCTGATGAACATCATGTTGGTTTCAGTCACCCAGCGCACCCGTGAGATCGGCGTCGAAATGGCTCTTGGGGCCACGCGCAGCACCATCCGCCGCCAGTTTCTCGCTGAAGCCCTGGCTATCACCTTCTCGGGTGGACTGGCGGGAATACTGCTGGCTTATGCGATCTCGTTTTCTGTCGGAAAACTCACGTTCTACAGCGCGCTGGCCAAGCACGCCACCGACGCTGACATCCGTCTCCTGATCTCGCCGAGCAGCGTCATCATCTCCACCCTGATCCTCACCGTCGTCGGCCTCATCAGCGGCATGCTGCCGGCCATCCGTGCCTCAAGGCTCGATCCCATCGAAGCCCTGCGATACGAATAAAGGCCGCCGGCGAACCGGCGGCCTTTCAATTCACGGAGCGATCAGAACGTGATTCTCGCTCCCAGTTGGATGATGCGTGGATCGGCCGTGGTGGTAATCAACCCGAAGTTCGAGTTATACGGGCTCAGGTGGCCTGAGTCGGGGTTATCGAACTGTGTATGGTTGAAAACGTTGAAGAATTCAAGCCGCAGTTCGAGCGCCGAATTTTCATTCCACAGTTTCGTGGATTTTGCGATCGCAAAATCCATGTTGGTGCGGCCCGGTCCGCGGAATGAGTTCCGGGCCATGGTTCCATAACTGGGCGAATACGGCAATGTATCGCTCGTATTGAAAACGTCTTCGCAATCGGCATCTGGAGTGCCCGGAGGACAGAAGCCGTAACTCATTGCGCTGACGTCGAAGTTGGAGATCGGGACCCAGAGCGCGCCGTCGGGGGTCATGTTAGACCACGGATCGACGGTCGTGATCTTGCTCCCGGTAAGGTTCGGACGCACCAGCGAAGAGTCCCCAGCGCCCGAGGGGCCGGGTCTGTACATTCCACGAGAGAGGAATCCCCGGATGTCGATTGGGAACCCTGTCCTCCACGTGATGATCGGATAGATGCTCCATCCTTTCGTTAACCGCTGCGGACCACTTGCCCACGCATTCTGGAAGGGGAGGTCCCAGCCGCCGCTGAAAGTAATCCGATGTGCAACATCCATATCCGAAACGGCGCGGTCCCTGCCGCGGTCGTAATATGGCACACGGTCGCTGTTCTGGCGGAAGCCGGACGCCGTGTCGATATTCTTGGCCCAGGTGTAGCCGAAAGTGAAGTAGGTGGCCCCGAACCACTTTTCGGAACCAGTGATTTGTTTCTTCAGGCTACTCTGGAAAGCGTTGTAGCTCTGGTTGCCCACGTTGTCGAAGGTATCGGTATAGCTGAATATCTCCGGCGCGCCACCTGGCTGCACATTCAGCACGCGGTTCAAGGTTCCAAGAATGAACGGATTGCTGTCCACCAATCCGGTTAGTTTTCGCGATTGCGTGCCCACGTATGCCACGTTCAGCAGATAGGCGTTCCCCAACTGCTGCTGAACGCTCAAGTTGTACTGCATGATGTACGGTGTACGCAGGTGCGGGTTCACGAAGTAGACGCCGTTACCGCTGAAGGGAATGAAACCATTCGCGGCAAAGTCAATGTTCGGTGCGGGTGGCTGCGATGGGAAGTTGTTTATGTTGCCGGTCGAACCAAATGGATCCGCGAAATATGGGATTGCACCCGGGTAGCTCGGCGAATCGAAGTAGAAGTCCGCGAAGCCGAAGAATGGTGCCTGGCCGTTGAACTGCAGGTTGTCTTCACCGCCGAGAATGTTGTAGAAAATTCCAAACCCGCCGCGGACGCTCAACTTATTACTTGCCAAAGGACTCCACGAGAATCCGAACCTCGGCGCAAAGTCGTTGCGGTCCGGGAAGTTCGCCCCGTCTGGCGCTCCTTTGTCGCCCGGGAACACGAGACCGAGCGGAGCGTTTACGAATCGGGTCGATTGCAGGCCTGGAACGATCGAGAAGGACCTGCCCTGCGTGTCTTTTTTCGGGCTGTTGTACTCATAGCGAAGTCCGAAGTTCAAGACCAGTCGGGGCGTGATCCGCCACTCATCCTGCGCGAACACTCCCCACGACTTCGAGCGGATGTTCGAAGGGGCGTTTCCGAACTGGTAGTACTCGTCCGGGACTCCAAGCAGCATGTCGGCAAATTCCACGCCCGTTCCTACGGAGCCGCCCGATCCATAGAAGTCGAACTCGCCATTGACCTCGTATGCGTAGATCGTGTTGTTCTGATATGGCGAGAAAAGTCCGCCGGCTTTCAGGGTGTGTTTCCCCTTCGTCCAGGAGAGGACGTCGGAGTACTCGAACGTATTGTTCACCTTGTCCAGCGGTCCACGATACGTGAAGCCGATCGTCATGCCCGAATCGTAGAAATAGAGAATCGGGGGTCCCGTCGAAAGGTCGGGTGTAATAGCAATCCCGAGGTCCGCTGCGGTGGGCAGTTTCGGTATCGGATTTCCCTCCGCCTGATTCAATCTCTGGATGGTCATCCGTGCTTCGTTCAGAAGGGTTGGCGAGAGATTCTTGGTATAAGCGAGATTGAGGAAGTATTTGTGGGTTTTGTCCGCTACCGGGAATGGAATAGAGGCTCCGCCCGCAAATGGGCGCACCACCGGCGCACGGCCCCAGCCCAGGGTTGCCGCGAGGCGGTCGTTCTGGGTGAAGTTGAAGTCCAGCTTCGTCGTGAGTTCGTCGAAGTTATCCGTCGCAAGCGCATTTGTCGAGAGAGTGCTGGAAGTATTGCTGCCGCTATTCGGAATCAAGCCTGCCGCAATGTATTTCTGGATAATGGGATTGATTTTTGTGGGATCGATGATCCCCTGCGCTGCGAGCGTGGGATCGGCCTGGAAATAGGAATTCGCCTGCAGGAACGATGCGACTGCAGCCTGTGATTCCGGCCCCGACTGGGAGAAGTCGCCGCCGATTTCCAACGCCGTCGGCACAGTGGCCGTTTGTACCTGCGCCTGGTGCTGAATCTGCTTCTGGTAGGAGACAAAGAAGAAGGCTTTGTCTTTCTTGATCGGTCCGCCGAATGTGCCGCCGAACTGGTTGCGTTTCAAAACATCGCGCGGCAGGCCGAACAGCTTGTTGAAGAAGCTGTTCGCATTGAACGCGTCGTTGCGGTTGAATTCAAACGCGCTCCCGTGCCAGCCGTTGGTGCCAGACTTGGTAACTACGCTGATGATGCCACCGCCGTTGCGTCCGTATTCCGCGCTGTAGTTACTCTCCAGAACGCGGAATTCCGCGATCGCATCCGGGTTCGGGTTGAACACGACCTCGTTGGTCAGCAGGCTATTGTTCAGTCCGCCATCGAGAAGGAACGTCACTGCATCGGATCTTCCTCCCGCGATCGTGAACGATCCTGCGAGCGAAGAGTCCGGCTTGACATTCAATTCCACGACGCCCGGTTCGAGCTTCGCAAGGTCCAGAACATTGCGCCCGTTCAGGGGCATATTGACGATCGGCCGTTCCGTGATCGACGCGCCAATGGTGGAGTTGTACGCCTCCACCATCGTCGCATTGCCGGTAACCTCAACCGTCTCTGTGCTCGCCCCGACTCGCAAGTCCACGTCGATGCGAAGTGACTGGTTAATCTCCAACTGGTACGGCTTCGTCACGGTTGTCTGGAAGCCGGTTTGATGTACGGTGAGTTTATATTCACCGATGGGCAAATTGCTGACATAGTACGAGCCATCGACATCGGTTTTGGCTGTGTTCTTGACCTGCGTGTCGACGTTGGTGACGATTACTTCGGCGCCCGGAACGACGGCGCCGACAGGATCTTTCACCGTGCCGACAATTTTTCCGGTCGCTTGCTGTGCTGGTGCCTGTTGCAGTACGAAAATCGCCGCGAAAATGATAAAGACAAATAACCGCAAAATCCGTCGGTTCACGTGAGCCTCCTCGCTTGCCTGCGTGCACTGAATGCACTGCTGTAACCCTGGGCCAACCGAATAAGAATGTGCTGCCAATGATTCCCTTATGAGTACGAAGGGACCTGTGCGCATTCAATCTGCCAGCTAAAGCTCGCGAGGCGCGGCTGAAATGGAGTAACGAATGGGGTGAAGTTGCACCACGACAACTCGCACCTATGGCTCGTGAACGCGGAAAGCGTACCCCAAATGGCACTTTCGTGGCAATCGAGAAAATGG
>JAVUPY010000056.1 GCA_032252755.1 Terriglobia bacterium | reverse complement strand
GATGCCCAGAAGCGCGAGATGAACCAATTCTTCTGAAATGAGTTACACACCGACTACTGGATGCGAGCCATGTCCCCATGGGACGTGGACGCGACATGGAATATTCGCCCGGATCATAGCTGGCTCGGCGCATTCTCTGCGTGGCCGATCATGACGGCGAAAGGACTTTACAGGACCGAATCCTCAGCCAGGGTAGCCGAGTGGGTAAAAAACCTGTCCAGGGCGGGAAACCAGGGGCCGATCGGGCAGGCACATTTTGGGGAATCGGCATTTCCGCTTGAGCAGGGAGCGGCATACAAGTGTCCGACCGATGCACCCTATCTGAACGACTGGTGCTGCATCGCCGGCGGCACCTTCACCGATCTGGTCATCGATACGATCTTCGGCGCGGAACTCACGTTGTTCGATGGTATCGCCGTGCAATCCCATCTGTCTGATTTCGATGCGAAGGCAACGCTCCGCAATGTTCGTCACCAAGGCAGGAAGTACGTGATTCGCGCCAACAGTGCGGTCTTAAGCTAAGAAGTAGCAATCCTGGCGGCATCGAGACCACCACACCATCGACCGCAACGGTGTACGTCATTGCGTTGTGCAAGGCCATCGCCACGTACACCGCTCCACTCCACCTGGCGTATCTTCCTATCAGCGCATGCAAGAAACAGGGGCGGGAATCGGCCGTGGAGCATTGGCCGCGTCATCGCCTCGACAGTGACCCCTCCACCCTTCGACCCCCTTGACAGGAAGACTTCTCCGTCCTATATTTATGACTGTTAGTCATTATTGAGGTTAAGTCATATATGGCTGATAGCCTAAAAACAAACGGTGCGAATCAGGACCGGCCCAGGGCGAAAGCCCTTCCGCCTCCGAATAACGCCGGCCGCCGCGAGCGCCGGGCGGCGGAAACGCGCCTTCGGCTCTTCCGCTGCGCCCTCCAGTTGTTCAGCGAGCGCGGTTTTCCGAACGTCACTGTCGAGGACATCACCGAGGCTGCCGACGTCGGCAAAGGGACCTTCTTCAACTATTTCGAGAGCAAGGACCACGTCCTCGGCGTGCTCGCCGAGATTCAACTCGGCAAAGTCCAGGAGGCGGTCGAGGAAGTGGAGTCGGGCAAACGCCCGGTTGAATCGGTGCTGCGCCAGCTGTTCTTGCGCCTTGCCGAAGAGCCGGGCCGGAGCCCGGAGTTGGCGCGGGCACTGGTGTCGGGCTTCGTTTCCAGCAAGCGCAGCACGGAAATCATGGCTGTGAATATGGCCAATGGTCGTGAACTCATCTCCCGCGCCATCGAGATCGGCCAGAAGCGCAGGGAGATTAACCCGGGCCTGCGGAAAGATCGGATAGCGCTGCAGGCACAGCAGACATTTCTCGGCGCGCTGCTCCTCTGGTCGCTGACCGGCGAGCACAAGCTGCAAAACATAGTCGAATCCAGCTTCCAGCTGTTGTGGAAAGCAATCGCCGCACGCGATTGAGTGATCGTCATGAAACGAACTCTTGTTGTACTTACGATGTCGGCGTTGATGTTTCCGGTGTGGAGCGGAACCGCCCTCGCGCAGCAGGTTCCCTATCGTTTGAGTCTGCGGGATGCCATTCAGAAAGGGCTGCAGGCGAACCTCAGCGTGCTGGTCGCCAACACGCGCGTTCAGGAAGCCGAGGGGACGACGGTGCGCCGGATGTCCGCCGCCGTGCTTCCCCGCGTTCATGGCTCGAGTTACGCAAACCTGCAGAACCGGAACCTGCGCGCCTTCGGCATTTCCCTGCCCGGCATGCCAGACGTGGTCGGACCTTTTTCCAACTACGATTTCCGCATTTCCGCCGATCAGAACATCGTCGATCTGCAGAGCTACCGCAACTGGAAGGCGAGCCAGCGCGGACTCGAAGCCAGCAAACTCGATTACCAAAGCGCGCGTGATCTCATCGTGAGCGCAATCGCCAATCTTTATTTGGACGCCGAGTCTGCCGCCGCCCGCGCCGACGCTGCGCAGTCGCGCGTCGATTCGTCCGACGCTCTCTACCGCTTGGCCAGGAGTAAGCACGATGCCGGGACTGCAACTGGGGTCGACGTTCTGCGCTCGCAAGTCCAACTCGCAAACGACAAACAAGCTCTGCTGGTAGCGCGCAACCACTACAAACAGGCGTTACTCGTGCTTGCGCGGAATCTCGGGATGAACCCCGCGACTCCGCTGGAGCTTTCCGAGACGCTCACCTACGAGCCGATGCCGGTGCCCTCGCCGGAAACCGTGGTGCCATCGGCGCTGGTGGCACGCGACGACTACCTGGCGCTGGCGAAGCAGCGGGAACAGCTGATGGAACAGCAACGCGCCAGCCATGCCCGCTATCTTCCCAAGCTGAGCGTATTTGGCAATTACGGTGCGCTCGGGCGCAGCATAGGCAGCGCAACCGGCACCGGCGTCATCCAGGCACAACTCGACTTCGACCTCTTGAACCGTGATCGCAATGGAGAGGCCCAGGAAATTGCCGGCCGCATCCGCCGCGTCGACGACCAGATTGCCGACTTCCGGCGAGGCATCGAGGTCGAGGTGCGCCAGGCGCTGCTGAATCTTGAATCCGCGTCCGAGCAGGTTGCGGTAGCCCAGAGTGGACTCGATCTCGCGCAGCGGGAACTCAAGCTGGCGCAAGACCGCTTCCAGTCCGGAGTCACCAACAACGTCGAGGTCGTTACTGCGCAGGACGAGCTTGCACGGGCACAGGAGAACCACATCCTTGCCGTCTCCAATTATGTGGAGGCGAAGTTCGCGCTGGCACGTGCAGCCGGGGCGACGGAGAAGAATTTCGATCAGTACACGGGTCACTAGGGAATTCGTCAGCCGACCTGCTCGATTGCAGGTCATCTGCGAGGTCACGTTATGAAGCGAAGAATACCAATCGTAATTTTGCTGGCAGCCATAGTCGCAGCCGGGGTGTACTTTTATCCGCGCCTTACGAAGAAGCAAGGCCCCACCAACGAGATTGTTCTGTCTGGGAACATCGAGGCGCACGAGAGCCTTGTCAGCTTCAAAGTACCGGGCCGCGTTGTCGATCTTCCCATTGAAGAGGGACAGTCGGTCGAGTCAGGTGCGCTGCTGGCGAAACTCGAAAACGCCGACTACCTTCAGAAGGTCCGCATTGACGAAGCCAACGTGAAGGTCCGCCAGGCAGATCTTGCCCTCAAGTTGGCTGGAACCCGCCGGCAGGAAATCAGTGCCGCCGAGCAAAACGTGCTCAACGCGCAGGCGGACCTCGAGCAGAAGAAGCTCGACTATGCACGCGCGGATCGGCTCTACAAAGAGGATGCGATTTCTGCGCAGGATCGCGACCTCGCCGCAACCGCCTTGAAGCGCGCCGACGCGACACTCCAGGCTGCCCGGCAAAAGCACAACGAGGCGGCGGAGGGCACCCGCAAGGAAGATATCGCGATCGCGCAAGCGAATCTCAACGCTGCCGATGCCAACCTCGGCATGTCCCGAGTCAATCTCGGTTATACGATCCTGCGCGCACCAACTGCGGGCGTGATTACAGTACGGCAGGCTGAGCTGGGCGAAGTTGTTGTTCCCGGAACGCCCGTCGTCACGCTCGCCGATCTCGATCACATCTGGCTCCGCGCCTATGTCGCAGAAACCGATCTCGGTCGAATTCACTATGGTCAGGACGCCGTCATCACGACCGATACCTATCCGGGAAAGCAATATCACGGGCGCATTTCGTTCATCGCTTCGGACGCCGAGTTCACGCCGAAGAGCGTGCAGACCTACAAAGAGCGCGTCACGCTCGTCTATCGCATCAAGATCGACATCGACAATTCCAATCATGAACTGAAGCCGGGCATGCCGGCCGACGCGCACATCACGCTCGCCGCGAACAACAGCACTGCTCCAGTACAGGGGAAGTAAATGGCCGACCGGGCACAATCCGCGATCCTCGTCGCAGGACTCACCAAGAGTTTCCCTGGCGTGCGTGCCGTCGACCACCTCAATTTCGACGTCGAGCCGGGAGAAATCTTCGGACTCGTCGGCCCCGACGGCGCCGGAAAGACAACCACGCTGAGAATGCTGGCCGGGGTTATGCCCCCGGACGAAGGCAAGGCTACTGTCGCCGGCTGTGATGTCGTCCGCGATCCGGAGGGGGCCAAGCATCACCTCAGCTACATGCCGCAGCGCTTCGGCTTATATGAAGACCTGAACGTCGACGAGAACATTCGCTTCTACGCCGACCTGTTCGGGGTGCGGAAACACGATCGCCAGCAGCGCGCCGCACAGCTTTTGCAGGCTGCCGGGATGAGCGAGTTTCGCGACCGGCTCGCCGGGAAACTCTCGGGCGGCATGAAGCAGAAGTTGGCGCTGGTCTGCGCACTTATCCATCGACCAAAAGTGATTTTGCTGGACGAACCGACCAATGGCGTCGATCCCGTCTCCCGCCGCGATTTCTGGCGCATCCTCTACGAACTGATCTCCGAAGGGGTCGCCGTGCTCACCTCGACAGCCTACCTGGACGAGGCGGAGCGCTGCCATCGCGTCGGGTTGCTCCACCAGGGCAAGTTGTTGTTTTGCGACACGCCGACGAACTTGAAAGCACAGCTTGGAAAAGATGTGCTCTCGATCTTCTCCGCCGAAGCGCGCCGCGTGCGCGACGAGTTGGAGCGGGCGGATGGCATCTCGAGCATGGTGCTGACCGGGGATGCCGTTCACGTTGTCGTCGACAGTGCCGTACGCCGTATCCCGGAATTCGAAAACCGCATGGAGCACGCGCAGGTCCCCTTCGACTCGGTGCAGCAGGTCACGCCCACCATCGAAGACTTGTTCGTAGACGCAGTCTCCGGCGACTCCAGGGGCGAACGCGCATGACGGAAAACCACAGTTCGGTCGTCGTCCAGGACCTGGTGAAGCGCTTCGGCGACTTCGTCGCGGTCGATCGCATCAGCCTGGAAACCCGCAAGGGGGAAATCTTCGGATTCCTTGGACCGAACGGCGCCGGAAAATCGACCACCATCCGAATGCTTTGCGGTTTGCTGAAACCGACGGCAGGAATCGCGAGGGTTGCCGGTTACGACGTCAGCCGCGAACCGGAAGCGGTTCGCCAGAACATCGGTTACATGTCGCAAAAGTTCTCGCTCTACAACGACCTGAAAATCATCGAGAACATCCGGCTTTTCGCGGGCCTTTACAACGTCCCGAAGCAGCAGTTGCGGGAGCGTATCGATTGGGCCCTTGAGATGTCGGACCTGAAAGACAAGCAGGACCTGATCGTCGCCTCTCTCCCGTCCGGATGGAAACAGCGTCTGGCGCTGGGATGCGCGGTGCTGCACAAGCCGTCCATCATCTTCCTCGACGAACCGACGTCGGGCGTCGATCCGATTACCCGGCGGCAGTTCTGGGACGTGATCTACGGGATGGCGCACGAAGGCGTGACGGTCTTCGTAACGACCCACTATATGGAAGAGGCGGAATACTGTAACCGGCTGGCGCTCATCTTCCGCGGCAAGATGGTCGCGCTCGGAACTCCGTCTGAGTTGAAACACAAGTCGATGAAGGGCGAATTGCTGCTGGTCGAATGCGATCCGCTCGGAACCGCTGTGGATGTGCTGCATGCGAACCCGGCAGTCATGGATGCGGCAGTATTCGGTAATGCATTGCACTTGGTGGTTCCAGACGCCGAGCAGGCGATACCCGAGGTGAAGCAACAGCTTGCCGGAAATGGCGTGGCCGTCCATCGCATCGAGAAGATTCGTCCCAGCCTGGAAGACGTCTTTGTGTCGCTGACGACGGAACCGCGCAACGGGAAAGGACGCCCGCAATGAGTCTCACCCGTTTTCTTGCGGTCGCGAAGAAAGAGATCGTGCAGGTGCTGCGCGACTCCCGCAGCCTCATCATCGTGCTGATCATGCCGGTGATTCTCCTGATGCTGTTCGGCTACGGCGTGAACCTCGATCAGAAGCACATCCCCATTTATGTCTACGACCAGGAGGGCAGTCAGAAGAGCCAGGACCTGCTCAAGCATTTCCAGGCCACTCAATACTTCGACGTCGTGCAAGTGGTGAATGGCTATCCGGAACTGAAGCATGCACTGGATGCCGGCGATGCTCGCATGGGAATCGTAATCCCCTGGGATTTTTCGAGCCGCCTGTATGAAGGCCGCCCGGTAATGATCCAGGCACTGGTCGATGCCACCGATGACAATACCGCGAACGTGGCGATCGGCTACGCGCAGGCGGTTGTGCAAGGCTACTCCTCCGCCATCCAACTCGACTGGTTGCGGAGCCAGGGACAGACCGCGCGACCTGCGTCCGTCACGGTCCAGACGCGCACCTGGTACAACGAGGACCTCGAGAGCAGCGCGTTTATCATTCCGGGCGTGCTGGCGCTGGTGATGTCGGTAATCGGCACATTCCTGAGTTCGCTCACCATCGCGCGCGAGTGGGAGCGCGGAACTATGGAGCAGCTCATCTCGACTCCGGTGAGCTCGCTCGAGATCATGCTGGGCAAGTTGGTGCCTTATTTCGCCATCGGCATGTTTGACGTGATTATCTGCGCCCTGCTCGCGATCTACTGGTTCCAGGTGCCGTTTCGCGGATCGTTCATGACCCTCATCGTGAGTTCGGTAATGTTCATGATCGTCGTTCTCTCGATGGGATTTTTCATTTCTGTCATCGCTAAAACTCAGCTTGCAGCCAGTCAGATCGCATTGCTCGCGACCTTTCTGCCGGCGTTTCTGTTGTCCGGTTTCCTGTTTGCGATCGAGCAGATGCCGGTTGTTCTGCAATGGATCACGCGCATTATCCCGGCGCGCTACTACGTCTCCGTGCTAAAGGATATCTTCCTCAAGGGCTCGCCGAGTACGTTGCTCTACGCCGACCTCGTGCCGCTGGCGGTTTTCACCGTGGTATTAGCCGCGCTGGCTACGCGCTCATTCCACAAGAGACTGGGTTAGGAGGGGACCATGTTCGCGCGGCTGAAACAGATGTTGATCAAGGAATTCATACAGGTCTTCCGCGATAAACGAACGCGTTTCGTCCTGATCGTTCCACCGCTCGCGCAGTTGCTGATCTTCGGCTATGCGGCCACCTACGAGATCCGGCATGTACCAACGGCGGTTCTGGATCTCGATCATAGCCAGGAGAGCCGCGAATTGATCTCACGCTTCACATCGAGTCCATATTTCAAAGTGCAACGCCAACTCACGAATCACCGTGAAGTCGAAGACATGATTCAGCGCGGGGAAACGACGGTGGCGCTCGAAATCAATCCCGGTTTCGCCCAACAATTGCGGAGCGGCCAATCCGCTCCGGTCCAGGTGATCGTTGACGCGACCAATTCCAACACCGCGCTGATCGCCTCCGGCTACCTGAACCAGATCCTGCTAGGGTTCGCGAAGCAGTATCAGACAGACCGTATAGGCCGCATCGCGCCGCAAATGCTCGAGCGGATGCCGTCGGTCGAACTCGCACCACGTCCCTGGTACAACCCCGAGTTGCGCAGCCGATGGTTCTTTGTCCCGGGGATCATTGGCAGCCTGACACTGGTGCTGGTTGTCACCTTGACGGCCTTCGCAGTGGTTCGCGAACGCGAGATCGGAACCCTGGAGCAGATTATGGTGACGCCAATCCGGCCGGCTGAATTCATCCTCGGCAAGACATTGCCCTTTTTCCTGATCGGGCTCTTTGATGTCTCATTAATCGGCTTGGTCGGAACGCTATGGTTCCAGGTTCCCTTCCGAGGCCACCTGCTGGTGTTGTTCACCGGAGCCGTGCTGTTCCTGATCTGCATGCTGGGCGTAGGGCTCCTAATCTCCACGATTTCCGCGACCCAGCAGCAGGCAATGGTTACGGCGTTCTTCTTCATCATGCCGGCCATCACCTTTTCGGGCTTTGGCTTCCCCATCAACACGATGCCGCAGTGGCTGCAATATGCGACGTACCTGAGCCCCCTGCGCTACTTCCTGGTTGTGCTGCGCGCCTCCTACCTGAAAGGCGTCGGCTTCGACATACTATGGCCGCAGATGGTGGCCATGCTCGCACTGGGCTTCTTGCTCCTGATCACGGCAACTTTGCGGTTCCATAAGGCGCTGGACTAGTCCCGAGATGAAGCGCCGTGCCCTCTCCTCAAGTTGATCGCAGCGGTGTTGGAAGTGAGCGAGGCATTTGCGCGTTGGCCAATGACCTTTGTGGACGTAGGTTGTTGGCCGAAGCTTTTCGACGATGCCCGACGATCCATCGGATGCTCTGCTACCTGCGTGAGCGGATGTCCCTCAGCGCACCGCGGATCCATTCTTCTATCGCAGCAATGAGCTTTGGTGTCACTCTCGGGTTATCCGGAAGGTGATGGAGTCGCCGGTGTAGCTCTCTCGGGTCAATTAACTTATCGACCAGTAAGGTTCTTACAAAATCTCTATCCTTGTCACGGAAAGCTACTAGTTTACTGACGGCGAGATCATGGGCCTCAACGCACCTTCCTGTAGTATTCCTTGTGTTGTCATTACGGACTTCGATCGCTCGTCCTTGCCAGCCAACCGGTAGGACCGCAGCATCGATCGGTACACCGTGGACATAAAATCCGAATGCCTCATGAAAATGGGACAGCTCTCCAAGGTTGGCGTCGATCGTATCGACCATATCAATTGCTGTCACCGGGGCGATGTTGGCTTCGGCCGACTGTCGCAACGATTCAGGCGCGTGAGGATACTGCCCGAGAATCGCTTGCGAACCAAATACGTAGACCTCGTCATCACCTGAAACGTCGCACGCGGCGCGAATGGCATGTTCTAGTTCAGCCCTGGTTATGAGTGAGTGACAGCTGCTATTACTTCTGCATCCGTTTGACTCCGCACTACTGCATCCCGTTCAAGCTGGGAGAGAAGATTGAGGGCAGGTAATGTTTGGCGCAGTCGAACCGCGTGCTCGCTGTTTTCCAACAGGAATCTTCGAAGGCGGGCCGGAGACATGGTGGAAAGAATACGAACCCATTCCATGAGCTCTCGGCGTTCTTGGGGACCGGCTTCGCGGGCGCGACGCTTGATACGATCCTCCGCGATCGCGATCAATCCCGGGTCTCTCGCGATTTTGGATGCAATTGCGAGAGCCAGTCTGCGGGAGCGTGCATCATGTTCGTCATGTGATATGTTTTCTGCTCGCCGGGACCGTTCTACTAATGCAAGCGGTGGAACACCGCCCAGCAACACTGAGCTGTTGAGCGTTGCCGATGAAGTCCTGTGTAAGGTCTCAAGTTCGCTCCTCGTGAGCCCATGGACCGCAATATGTACATCGTATCTGCGCTCGATATCTGCGAGCCGGTCGTTCAGATAGTCGGTCATAGGGCTTAGTTCTTCGGGCCGTGCAACTAGCTGCAACGTAAGCGTCTCCGTGCTCTCTTCTCCAGGATCAGTCCATGCTGAAATCGGCGGTCGAGGCAACGTCGAGACTAATTCGCGCAGAGCGTTCGTGAGTGCGTCGAATCTGCGAGCTTCGGCACGAAACAGGTTCCGGAGGGTTGCCGAGAGCGGGTACCGCTCGCGTAGTTGCACCAGCTTTCGCGGTCCGGCTCCGATGAATTCAACAACCCCGACGCGCTCAAGGCCGCGGAGAGCCGGGTAGATCGAAGTACGGCCAAGCATCGCACGTTTTGCGAGTTCGCCCGCCGTGAGCGAGGTGTTCCCAAGTGCTAAAACTCGCAACAAACGGACATTGGCCTCAGTACCGAATATCTCGTTCAAGGGCTGCATCAAGCTACTTTGAC
>JAVUPY010000055.1 GCA_032252755.1 Terriglobia bacterium | reverse complement strand
CGTCTGGAGATTGTTGTCAGGATCAGGGAAGTCGGAGCGAATGTATTGCGGGCCTTTGAAGGTGACGCCTTCATGCTTCGCTCCCGACGCCGGCTTGCCTTCACCTTCGCGTCCCTGCTTGCCTTCATTGCCGCCCGAATCACCCCCGCCCGTGCTCGGTAGGTAGAGAACCTCAGCAGTATGAATCTCCTGCTCGGGGGTCAACAGAACAATCGGCGGCTTGGCGGCAACGATGGAATACGTGAAGCTGAGGAAGAAGGCGAGTTCGTGAATGACGAACGAATACACCAGCCCACGGGACGGGATGTAACGGCGATTCCAGTCCGACCGGAACGGCTGCCAAGAACCCAAAGTCATTCCATTTCCCAAAATCTAAACGCCGACGTTGAGCTGTCAGCCGTGTCGGAGAGAACGTGCCGCGCTACTGAAGTAGCGAGGCTTTGAAGATGAAATAAAGTGCATTGGGACTCAGATCCATGTACAAGTTCGGAGTCCCGTTCAGGGACAACTGATCGACGACGATGTCGCCGAGGATATACGATGTGCCAGAGGCATTCCCACCAATACTGAGCTGGTCATTGTAAGCCGCAGCCGTACACCCTGTCCCAGTGTCGGTTGAACCGGTTGTACATCGATGGAAGTAAAGCGAGCCAGAAATCAGGAACGCGCCTCCACCCTGCCAGCTCGGTTGATGCGATGGTGGACCTAGTAAATTGGCGCTCCGATTCTGCATCATCAGCAAGCCGCGCTGCTCACCCGCTGGGTCGCTCGAGCCAAGCGGGTCCCCGTAACCCATTCCTCCGTTGATCGAGCAATTCGGCACGCAGTCCGTGGTTGGAGCGCGACATGGAGCAAGCAACACGCTGCCCGTGATCTCTGTCGGCAGATTCGCCGGTGCACCAGCCAAACTTGTAGAATCGCACGCGACCCCAAACGGGTATTCGCCCCCATTTGACGTTTCAGTTTGCCAGTTGCTGGAAGTCACTGTCTGGCTGTTCGTATTGCATCCTGAGTTGGACACCACAGTAATGCTCTTGTTGTCTGCGAAGTAGAAGAACGTGCCGCCACTGCCATCACCGAAGTCCGTACTAGGCCGAACACACGAGTTGGAATCGAAATCCATTCCGTTGAGAACGTAGTAAATTCCAGGTTGGAAGATCGCATACTTGTTTTTGACTGTAATACCAGTTGGATAGTATCCCGGGGAATACATGTCGCAATCTATTCCTGCGGGCGCCGGGCAGCCGTGTGTACCGCTGGCAACACTTGTCACGGTCCCATTCCCACTCCAGGTTGGGATTTGGGGCGCCGTTATGGTTGCAAATGGGTCCGAGATCGGAAATTTCGGAGAGACGTAGCTGCCCGTGGTCCCCAAGCAAATATCCGGTCCGCTCGGAGGCGCAACACAACCCGCAGTAGTTGAAGTACTCGGAGCAGTGCTCTGAATGCCAAAGACGCCGAAATCACTGCCAGACGTGGTCGGACCACCCTGACTGAGATCGACTTGAAGCTTGTTGCCGTTCCAGTTCAGCGCCGCGGCATTATTAGAATTCACCTGGATACTTTGCGAAGGACCGCCGTAAATCGAAATTCCACCACCACCGTTTGAGGTTAGGGTGCTTGGGCGCGTCGGATCCAGCACAAGCAGCGGAATCGGGGAGCTCTGCAGCACCAGGCCACAAGTGGCCTTCGCAGGTACGTCGATAGTATTCGTCGAGCTGAGCAAGCCGAAGAAGGCTGTCCTGATTCGGTCGGTCACGGTTGCGCGCACAAACGGACTCGCTGCCAAGGCGCTCGGCGGCACACATATGGTCATTCCCGGAGGAATGGGAGTGGGGCAAACTGGAACCGGCGGCGCACCCGGATCGCTCGACGCTAGGAACGCAATCTGGACTTCGTTGCCCTCAACGCCCGGCGTCGAAACTCCCGTCGCGGTGTAACCGTTCAACGCAGCATACTGGCATGGCGCCGCAGTAGGATTTGACGAGCAGTTGAAAGGGTTCGTACCCGGGAAGTTCCCAACCGGCGTCGCCCCAATCGCCTGCGTGTTGTAGAGCATATCCATCACAGCAGCGGTACACGCAGCGTCAGCGGCATTTTGCGCTGCCTGCCGGTGGAACCAGAGATTGCCGAAATCGACCGCGAATCCAAGCACCGCGAGAAAGACAATTCCAAGCCCAAGAACCACAAACACAACCGTCTGCCCTCGCTGGCTACCCCGATCGGCAATCTTGCGTCGGACCGTTCGCTTAGAATGTTCGAACATAGGCTTTTCCTAGTTAACAATCCTGCCTTGTGCTGCGGCCTTGACCGGCGCAGTACCCCAAAAACTGAATATCGGGACTACGGGGTTCAGGACCGTAACTCGCACTCGATTCGGTGCCTCGTTGTTACCGTCCAAATAGCAGACGTTGACCGTCATGCCGGTCGTGTCGTATGCCGAAAAAGAAGCCCACTTCTTGACTTCATCGATAACCGGCTGAACTGATGAGTCACTGTCGCTGCAGTATTCGGCCGTTCCACTTGTCGGTCCACTCTGCGAACCTGAACTTACTCCCGATCCATGCACAATCGCGTATCGAACCCCAGCCTTCGCCGCATCGGCCATGACGTTGTAACAGTAGATCCAAAGACAGCACTCGATCAGAAGAAAGAACACGAAAAGCACGACGAGAATTGTCAGAACGAACTCAACCATTGTCGCACCGCGCGAGCTTCGATTTTTGCGACTCATTCCGGTGCTCATTTCACATCGCCCTCATCAGCACCTTGCGATGGAAGGTACACGTGATCGGAGATCCTGAACACACTGGTGTTGCCAGCAACACCGCTCCAAACGGAAGCCCGGGTATGGGCGGCGAGAACTCATACGTGACGTCAACCTGGTGCAGGACAAAGGTGGGTGCCTCGGGGTCAATACCAGCGCCACCGGTGAACGTCGCAGATCCGTTGCTGGTGCACGCAGCCTTTTGAGAGGTCGTACCGGCATTGAGGACCCCCACCGAGGAACTGCAAACCTGAACAGAGGCGGTGTCCGGCGAGGGAATAGCCCCGTGCATATCCTGATACGTGACGTTCATGACCGAAGTGGTTGTCGTCGGCCCCGCGGCAGCAGGAAATCCAATTCCTACAGGAGTATCAGGCCCCAAGATCGCATACAACCCCCCGCTCCGCGTCGCGGCCGACATGTTCAGCGCAACAAAGTAGACGTAACCAAAATTGATGCCGTTGAAGATCAGCATCAAGATGAACGGTATAAGGAGCGCAGATTCAATCAGCGCCTGACCTGACGAGCGCCTTCTCAATCTAAGTCGATTAATGCGCATACTAGATAACCTCATCCCGCGGCCGATCGGGAGCAAAGAGGGGATGTTGGGGGAGCTTCTGAGTACCGGATTTTATCATTGTTTCAATGCGAAAGTGTCTCGAAATTCGCGAAACCCATCGAGTTACCAACGTCACAAATATCGGATTACTCCTCGTGTGTTGCGCCATTTGCGTTCGCCGAGGGACGGCCTGGTACACATACCTTAGTTCTCGCTGCTCATTAGAAACCTGAGGCCGCTCATAAAACGATCTAGTGTGACGAAAGTTACTAGCAACTAGCTGTTTAGGCCATATTAGGCCGACTTCTTTATGGTACTCTCGGTCTCCAGTAGTTACTTCCATGTCTATCCAAAACGCCCCAACCGCCGCCGATGCCGAGGTTGCGCCTCGCATTCCTGCGCCCCAAGAGCGCAGGATTTGGCTGCCTTTTCATTTTGCGCTGGGAGCCGCCCTCATACTTCTGGTCTTCGCCTTCAATCGGCCAGATGTCTCTGACCCGGATATTTGGTGGCATTTGAACAATGCCCAGCTAATCCTGGCCGGCCACTTCCCAAGAGTCGATACATTCTCCTGGACAGCCAAGGGCTCGCCATGGATGGACCATGAGTGGCTTTCGGAAATTCCGTATTATCTTTCATACAGAGCTGGCGGGCTCAGGGGTTTGTATGCCATTTCGTTTCTTCTGTCCTCACTCACTTTGTGCCTGATCCTTTACCGCGCCGCAAAGCTCTCCAGTGACGCAAAGAACTCATTTGTCGTCGCGGTCTACTGCGTTCTGCTAACCGTCGTCTCCTTCGGCCCGCGCACGCTGATCTTCGGCTGGATCTATCTCCTGATAATGCTGATCGCGCTCGACAAGTTTCGCGAGGGACACGAAAAAGCAGTCTGGATCATTCCTCCGCTTTTCTTGCTATGGGTCAACTGCCACGGAAGCTGGATGATAGGGCTGGTCATATATGCCATCATCGCCGGATCGGGGCTTTTCGAATTCCAATACGGCCAGATCGAAACCTACCGATGGTCGCCCCGGCAACTGAGGCTCTTAATCATTGTCGGCGTACTCTCCGTATTGGCGCTCTTCGTCAATCCCTACGGATACAAGCTGGTGGCCTACCCGTTCGATATGGCTTTTCGTCAGAAGCTCAATATC
Organism: Terriglobia bacterium; assembly: GCA_032252755.1. Classification (NCBI taxonomy): domain Bacteria; kingdom Pseudomonadati; phylum Acidobacteriota; class Terriglobia; species Terriglobia bacterium. Next base: position 4,796 of record JAVUPY010000055.1, on the reverse strand, counting down.
CAGTATGTTGAAGAGTGGGCCTCTGTTGATTTCCATAATGCGCGTGGCAAGGTCGTCTTCCTGGGCCTGGTGGCGGCGTTCATTTGCAGCTTCTTTTCAAAGAAGAAGGTGCTCCTCGCAGACCTGCTGTTGCTCGTTCTCGCTCTCTACTCCGGCCTAACCTACGTGAGATTCCTTTTCCTGTTTGCTATTCTGGTCAGTCCTTTCTTAAGCGCAAGAATTCACCTATTCCCACCCTACGATCCGAAAATTGACAAGCCCCTGATGAACTTATTGTTTGGGCTTGTCGTGCTGGGAATAGTCGTCTGGCGATTCCCGACCGAGGCTAAACTGAACGCCGACCTGCAGAAGAACTTCCCTTCGAATACTTCAATCACCTATCTGAAGGATCACAATGTACGCGATAAGGTCCTGACCCAGTATCTGTGGGGTGGATATCTGGAACGGTTCTTCCCGGAATTGCCCGTTTTCATCGACAGTCGTGTCGATATTTTCGAATACAACGGGACCCTCAAGGATTACCTGGATCTGATCGCGATAAAAGACCCACTCGCGGTTCTTGATCGACGTAAAATACAGTACGTCTATTTCCAGCCCAATGAGCCGCTGGTTTACCTGTTGCGGCGCACGGGTGGCTGGGATGTTTTGTACGAAGACAAAACAGCGGTTTTGCTGAAGCGACACTAGACTGAAACATGGCCACCGGACAACATACTGGCGTGCAGTTCATCCCTACGGCTCCGGCATTCGCTATCTGTGGAGTTTGCGACTCGCACCACCCGGTGGATACCCATGAATGTCCGAAGTGCAAATCTCCTCTTTCGATCGTCCGAAAGTGCCCCCGGTGCGAGCGCATCGTCTCCGCTAAACACGAGCGCTGCCTATATTGCTCCATGTCATTCGTTCAGGAGGGTGAGCAACCCACTCTTTTCGCACCGCCACCAATCGCCTCCACCGGCACCCAGCGCAACCCCGCCGAACAAAGGCGTGCGATTTTCGTTAGCGTCGCCGTATTCCTAATAGTCATGTTTTTCGGCCTTGTCGTGACCATGCGGAGGATGGATCGCGGCGAATCGGACGTCGCAGCGTCATCGTATCTGCTTCACGAAGCTCCGCTCAGACTGCAGCCGAACTCCAGTGCAGGAATTGCGAGCACTCTGAACGCCGGCGCAGTTGTCTCTCTGACCGGGATGGCTGTGGATCCGGAAGGGCATCGTTGGTATGTATTACGCAGGGGTGACCGGCGCGACCGTTTCCTTCAGGTGACAGACGTGGCCCCTCCTAAGGTCCGTCTACCGGACATGGGTGCCCGGATGCTTCGGGCCTGGCTGCTGGTCCTCAAAGACTCGGGCCTAGTACCCGAAGCCGATTCCGCAGTCAACTATTACTGTACGCAGTTTCCAACCTCCGCTCATTGCTACGAACTTAGGATGCTCGCAGCTGCCCAATTCCGCTCTATCGCTCAGCGGACCAACTCTTTGGATACCCTAAACCGTGCCCGCCATATGTACCAGGAAGTTATCGACGCCAAAGTCGATAACTCGGCAGAAGCTGCCAAAGAACTGCGGGAATTGGGTACTCCAGAAAGCAGAGAAGGCTCCGCGCGGTCGACCCAGCGAGCGAAATCGCACTCTTCAAGCGGACGAAATGGTTTCGAGTCAGGCCGGGAATATGCTCTCGTAGATCGAGCAGAGGTGCGGGTAAAAGTTCCTGACCTCAGGACAGTCGCAAAATCAGAGCAGATCAAGGTTCCTATTGCCCGCGAGATTCGAATCAACGGAAAAGTAGCCGTCCCCTCCACGGCAACTTGTACTCTGAAAATTCTGAGTGGCACTTCAACGGACAGACTCAAAGTTCAGTTGGTCGCGATCGCATTCGACAATAAGATGTATCCAGTCAGTACGATCCCACAAGCGATTCCGACCAGCGGTGCTCTGGTCGTGTTCCCACTTGAATCATCCCTTCTCATAGGAAAGTAACTGGGGCTTTAGATCGATTGCTCTTCCCAAGCGATACAGTCGCCTTTTTCGGTCTTAGTCTGTTCGATAGTGCTAGTTGGAAGCTCCAGAACACATTCCGCCTTCCAGAAAATCGGCGAGAGGCGATACGGGCGAACCGACTGACGCAAGCCCACCACTCGTTTTTTGCTATCGAGGAATACTAGGTCGAGAGGATACTTCATTCCAAATGTGTGAACGGCCTGGGTGGGAAAAATGAGAAGCCCGCAACCCGGCTCAAGAGAAGTCGTTCCCAAAAGACCGACCATCCGCCGCCGCGGGCTATCTGCAACCCCGATCCTCGTTCCCAGGCAGGTGTCCTTGGTTACATTAAGTACGCGGAGAAACACTAAGGCTCCGAACTAGCGAGCTATGCGCTTCTTGCGGCGTTGAACCAGAATGAAGAGCACCACAAAAAACAGGACGCCTGAAACGATACGAATAATGGTTGTATTGTCCACATTCCCTCCTTGAATGAGCTGTTCTTAGCTGAACACGTTCTTCATTGTCTTACTTATGGCAATGATTGCAGGTCCAAGCAGCACGATAAACATACTCGGAAAGATGAAAAGCACCAACGGGAAAATCATTTTAATAGTGGTTTTAGCCGCTTGCTCTTCGGCCTGCTGACGTCTCTTGAGCCTGAGTGCATCCGCAAAATTACCCAACGACCTAGATATCGGGGTACCGAATCGCTCCGTTTGTACCAGCATATTCACGAAGGACCGAACAACTTCCAGCCCAGTTCGGTCGGCCATATTTCGCCATGCATCGACTCTCGGTTTTCCCGCGCGCTGCTCCAAGTTAATCAGCAGAAATTCTTCGCTAAGTTGCGGGTGGCTGATACGCAATTCCTGGCCAACTCGAATCAGGGCCTGATCCATGCCAAGCCCGGCTTCCATGCAAATAACCAGAAGATCAAGCGCGTCCGGAAGGCTGAGTCTAACGGCCTCGCGCCGTTTCGTAATCGCACGGCTCAGCCATAGTTCAGGGGCGAAAAATCCGAGTGACCCCAAAGCAAAGAACCAGAAAATCGTACTGCTCTCGATGAAAAATGCCGCTACAGCTGCTCCCAAAACTGGAAGCAGGAGCTTCGCGCCCATGAACACATCGGTGTGATATGGCTCCCGGTACCCGGCAAGCGCAAGCCTGCGTGTCACGTCTGCATCAGCAGTCATTCCAAGCATTTTGCGAATTGGCGCCAGTGCACCAAAGATCTTGCCTACAGCACGACTTGATTCCTGTTCAGGACCCTCCTCAACCGTGCTGCCGACGCTCGCAACTTCCGAAAGGCGCGCTCCGACAGCGGACTTTCCGCCCAGAAGCAGGACTATGACAGCAACTCCCAGAAAAGTCGTCAGGGCTACCGCAATAATCAGGCCTATCATGTTTACACCTTCACATCGATGATCTTACGGATGACATATCCGCCAATCGCCATGAGGATCAAGCCAGCATAGATTAAATTTCTGCCTAGAGGATCCTCGATCAGGATCTTGCCATAATTGGGATTAACGACGTTTATGCCTATAAAGAGAAAGAACGGCAAGCCCGCAAGAATCCAGCCCGTAAGACGTCCCTGCGCAGTATAGATTGCTAGCTGTCCTTTCAACCGGAGACGCTCGCGAAGTACAGATGCGGTCTTCTCGAGAATTTCAACCAGATTGCCGCCAGTTTCCTTCTGAACAAGGATGGCAGTCACCAGGAACTGGACGTCTGCAATTGGCACCCGGGCCGCCAGATTAGTCATCGCCTCACGCATTGGCAGGCCGAAGTTCTGCTCTTCAAAGGTACGTCTGAATTCTGTCCCGACTGGGTCGGGTATCTCACGCGAGACCATTTCGATTGCAGCGTTGATCGAGTGCCCCGCCTTCAGCGCACGGGTCAGCAGGTCGATTGCCTCTGGCAAAAGTTGATTGAAGCGATCAAATCTCATACTTCGCTTCACGTAAATGAACAAGTACAGTCCAGAAGCAGCAATTATTCCGGCAACCAACTCGATTACCACGTTCGGGAGAAAGAGTCCGACAAAAAACGGCACGACAACGAGCAGGAACAGGGTACCCGCGACTACTCGCCCAACGCTCCAATCCAAGTCTGCTTGTGAAAGATATTCCTGCAACCTCTTTGCAGGTGCAAAACGCTGCAGAAGAACTTCCAGCAATGGTATGTCACTCAGGTTGGCGCGCTTGACGATGTCGGGCGGGGCATCTGGTTCGATCGCTGCATCATCATTCCCTCGTTCGATCGACTCTAAACGAGTTTCCAGCGTCTTTTCGGTCTTGGTCGGACGCAAGACGAGCAGGACCACTCCGAATGTCACGATCAGCAACAGGACGAAAATGAGCACTACCATGGCAGTCCCTCTAGACTTCGACTGAGAGATCCAGCAACGACGGAGAAACCGTTATGCCAGACGACTTGATCTTCTCGGCGAAGCGCGGCATTACCCCAGTCGCGTGGAAGCGGCCGAGTACGCGGCCGTTGAGGCCGATCCCCTTTCTCTCAAAGAGGAAGACGTCCTGCATGCTGACGACGTCCTCGTCCATACCTGTGATTTCCGTCAAGTGCGTTATGCGCCGGGTACCGTCGCTCATGCGCGAGATCTGCACGATGACCCCAATTGCCGACGCGATCTGCTGGCGAACAGCTTTCTCTGGGAGGTTGAGGTTCGCCATGAGCGCCATCGTTTCCATACGGGAAATGGCGTCGCGGGGGCTGTTGGCGTGGACCGTAGTAATCGATCCATCATGGCCCGTATTCATTGCCTGCAACATGTCCAGCGCTTCTTCGCCGCGG